>NZ_CP088264.1:0-11644 GCF_021117075.1 Leclercia sp. G3L | reverse complement strand
TGGTTGCTTTAGACTTGCCAACCAGCCACCAACTTATTCAGCCGGGTGATGAGTTCACCAGCAGAATGCTTGAGGCGCTGAATGGGATGATGTTGGATATGCTCGCTGCTATTGCACGTAAGGACTACACCGACCGTAAACGCCGTCAGTCTCAGGGGATCAGCAAGGCAAAGGCGGCTGGTAAATTCAAAGGTCGCCCGGAAGATGCCGAGCGCAACGAGAAGATCGGTAAGTTGCTGAAAGCGGGTATGTCGTACACCGACATCATGGGAACGGTGAACTGTTCCCGTGCGACGGTTGCCAAAGTGAGCAAGAGTCTGAAAGAGACCGGCATCACGGGCTAACTCGCCTTCCACAATCCAAAGTGCCGACCTGAGACGGTCAAACGTATTGAGATCCTCGTCGGTGTGCGGGGGTTATTTTTTATTAAATAACAAGCAATTAAATAGATTTAATCTGGGAAAACCGGCGGCGTGTGGATCGCTGTGGGCGTTGCTGTGCCTGCCGGCGACAAATTTGTCATGGGAAATGACACTGATATTTTTTTCGTGTGCAGTTAATGGATGGCCCGGTGGAGACGAACCCGGTTAAGCGGCGGTCAGTATTTTTCAACTTTGATGCTGAAAAACATACGCTGCCCATCTCCAGTGGAGTATTTCCCTCGCGCCTTGGCGAGGTAAGAGACACGCTCAACCAGTTCCATCAGCGATGAGTGATCCTCCCGGTTGATAGTGTATGAGTCATCACACAGGTGGACGCGTCCACCTTGGGCTGTTAGTTCACTCCAGAGCATGCTTATCAGCCCGTATACGCCCTCGTTGCCGAATCCGGCAACTCTGACCTGAAAGCGGGGCAAGGCGATCCAACAATGGTAGTGGACTTGCTTGGCTTTCTCTTTTCCTTTACCCAGCCATATGCAAATTTCTTGATCGGCTGTCCATTCCAGCGCTTGGCGGTGAACTTGCCACGCAACCTGGTAAACAGGTCGCTGATTAACTTGTTGCTCTCTGATATGGGCATTCCTGCCGGGACTGAGAGGTCGAACCGGAAGGCGAATATTTTGCTGTAATGGGACTGCATCGCGCAGAGCTGGGTAATGAAGGTGTCCATTATCTCCTGACGGATTGGCGAGTAGCGCTTGCTGTCAGGTTTGAAATTCAGGTTGTATTCTTTGTCGTTGAAGGTGTAGCTATCAGAGTGGATCAGGTGGTATCTGCCGTTATCGTAATGGCTGGTTACTGCATGAGTCAATGTTCCTCCAGTTGATGGTTGGTATGTACAGGTATTAATAAGAACCAGTACGTCTACTGCGTTAGTAAAGTCGCCCTATGCCGCGCCACTGCTGATGCGGAGATGCAATTATTGCCAGCTTTTTTACTCAGAAAAGTTTCGGCTGGACGGGGATGGATTTGTAGCGATCCGGGTTGGCCTCTTTGATTTTGCGAGCGGCGGCAATAGCTCGCTCCAGTGCGTCAGGATCGATGTAAGCGGGGCACGGTGGCCCCTTTTTAGTGACGGTCATACTGTCGCTCCGGTCAGCAGCATATTGCGGAGACGCTGGCGCATAGCGTCCCGTTCTGCTACGGCGGCTTCCTCTGCAAGGCGCTGTGCCTCGTTAGCGGCGTCCTGAACCAGTTTGTCTACCTCACGCTCCATCGCGGCGGCGAGTTCGTTGTGGTAGCTCTCCTCGACTTTTCGTTTCAGGTCGGTGATCTCCTGCTCCACCAGCGACTCCGGCTTGCGGAGCGTGATCGACATATTCCCCGTACCGGCGAGATAGACCGATTGAGGGATGCCGATATCGTACCGCCACCCTGCCAATATCCTCTCCTGGAGTTGCTGGATTGCCAGCGGCGCGGCGGCGTTGAAACGCTGTGTGGTGCTTGTAGCTGTGTACCGTTGAACGGCGGTATCTATACGCGCGGCTAATACGGCGGCGTCGGGTTTGAACCGGTCGGCGGCTTCGCTCAGGAATGCCTGTAAATCGCTCTCAGCGGCTCTATGAGCCTGTCTTTTTGTAGTCATAGTTGTCTCCGTAATCGGTGAATAAAGGCCGTAACAGGCCGCTGGCGCTCTCTGATGAGCGTCATTTGGTGTGACCGTTAGGCTCGGTCATCTCGTCGGTGTTTGTGTATCAGGCTGTCAGGAATATTCGCCGTAAAAGCTCTGGCCACACGCCGGGCAATGTTGCGGCCTGTCCGGTGTGAACCGGAACCATCGGGTGATGTCTCCGCGCCCGAAAGTCACGCCGGCGAGGCGATTAATTTCGAGTGTGGTGAGCGTCCTGTACGCAGTCGATAAAGGCAAATCAATGCAATGGCTGACTGCTCCGGCTGGCAGCGGCACATCTGTGATATTCAAAAGGTGCAGGATGTTGATTCTTGGGGTCGTGGCACGTAGGCCGGTATCATTCAGGATCGCCGCGAGGGTCGCGCGTTCCGTATCGGTCGGGGCTGCAAACGTTGGCAGCGTGGGCGTTGAGGTCAATATTTCTCCTGTTTTGTGTGTTTTTCTGGTCTCCGGTTATTTTATCACGAAACCCTACATTTGGGAATGATTATCATTACTTTTTATTGATTTGTTTTTGTGTATACTACCCAGATTAAACACATGAATTTTATGGCGGGTATACAGTGAGTAAACAGGGTCAGAATTTACTCAATCTTACACAGGCTGCTGAGGCGGTAGGTATCACGAGAAAGACGCTCTATTCCCATATTGATAAGGGTTTGGTGAGTGCTACCAGCTGGAACGGTAAACGATATATCGATGTATCTGAGCTAATCAGGCATTACGGATCTGTATCCCTTCCTGAGGAAAAAGTAAACGCAGTTACACGGTCACAAACTAAACATGATGGCGATACAATGTTGGCTATGCAGCGGGAGTTGGTAGAGTTGCGCAAGCTGATCGAGAAACAGCAATTGTTGCTTGAGGATAAACAGGAGGCCGACCGGCTTCGGGAACAGATGACCGGGTTGCAAAATGAGCGTGACGCAGCATCCTTGGAGCTGGAAAAAGTGAAAGCGGAGCTTGAGGCGGAGAGGAAGAAGGGGTTCTTTGGTAGGTTATTTTCATTGAAATGAAGGCTGTGATCAATGTGAAGAATCACAGCCACTATGTTATTGATTGACACCAATGCTTACGCTATTTTCGTCAATTAAAATTCCAATTTTACAACCTGAGATTGTAGATCCAGTCATGATTGTTCCACCAATGGTTAACTGATTGTGATTGGTGTCGAATAGTGCAGGAGCATTCCCACGATAACTTATTAGCTTTCCATCTGGAACATATAGCTCTGCTTCTGTCTTTAGCGCAGCAGCATCTTTCCTTCGTAGTTCAAAAACTTCTTTTCCGTTTATTAAACAAACTGTTACTTTGTCTTCGTGCCGAAGTTGTACTCCTGCTTTTTTTCCCTCTTCTGTGCTATATAGCTGTGATCCTTTCACTTTTGCTAAATAGGTTCCATCGCTGTGATAGATTGGGATGTTTGTAGTAAACCCTGCATCAATTGAATGCTCAATGCTAATTAATGGGGTTTCTTTATATTGGAGTATTACTGGTACATTTATAAAAAAATTAGAACCAAGCTCTATTTTTGGGCTTTGAGTAAATATAAGTTTATCTGGCTGTGTAGTCATTCCAATGTCCTTTTTGTTTTATTAATTGCACTTCTTGTACAATTGTAAGCCATTTTTTAAACCTTGAGATCAATCTTTTTAGCATAGTAAGCTGACTTCCATACGAAAAAACCACCCGGCAAGGTGGTTTTTCGAAGGTTCTCAGAGTTGGCGCTCTTTGAACCTGGTAACGTGTTCGGGGGAACGACGTCACCAAAACTGTATCTCAAGTCTACTTGCGCTTAGCGCAATCTGCAAGACCTACCTTCCCCTGATTACTCGTTACCGTATTGGCTGTTGCCATTAGCGGCGTTTTGCCGTGTCCGCTGGGGTTGGAATCGTGAGAATAGTTACCCAGCAGGCGCAACGGTCGGACTGAACGGGGAGTTCGTGCAAACAGTCCAGCTTGGAGCGAACCGCCTAAAACGAGCAGTGCCAGCGTAGGGAAGCTGAGAGTTAGCGCCCCCAAAGTAGAAAGAGCGGCAAGGCTGGCTGCAAACGTCAAGGCGGGAACACAGGAGCGCACGAGGGAGCGACTCATCGGAAACGGTGGGGATCTTTAAGCTGTGTCGGGTTTCGCCACTCTTGATTTGAGCGTCTAAATTGTGATGCTCGTCAGGAGGGGCGAAGCCTTCTGTAAAAGCCCTGGCGCATCTCTTTTCTCGCGCTCCGTCCGCTTGTCTCTTCTCTGGTAGAATATGCGGATTCTTCCATCCGGGTATCGAGGTTTTTTTCGTGAACATTGATGAAGTTGCTAAGTGGCGTCCTTTTACGGATCCGGATGGCAACATATGGGATTTGTCATTTCTTGATGCACATGAGGTTACTTATACTCATTGCGCTCCCGATAAACCTGATATCGTGTACAAGTTCACTGTTTCTTACTCGTTCCATTGTTTTTGCAAGGATTATCCCGAACAGACTGAGGAAGAAAAATTATCGTTGATGTATGACGCAGGCAAAGACGCGAGGCCATTTTGTAAGATCCGATATGCTCTTGCTCGAGACAAGCTGAGAGCCATCATTGAAGGATTGGGTAACGCGAGGGTTATCCATGCTGGCTATGGTAGTTATGCTGTTGTAGAGATTACAGTGAATGAAGGTGAAAGTGAGTTCTACTTTGTGCCTTTCAAGGTATATCGTGAGCGTAAAAAACTGCGCCTTCATGTGACCAGTGCTTATCCTGTCAATGAGCGACCGTCAGGTAAACCAGTTAGCTTTTTCAAGATAGCTCACAATCTTTTACGCGGGCGGCCATTACCTAAACCCCAGATGTAACAAAGCCCGCTTAGTCGCGGGCTTCGCCAGAAATTTCTTCTGGTATTCAGAACACCTTTACCGGGCTTGGCCTCGACCAACATTGCTGTTGGTAGTGGGATGTCTGGTATAACCAGTCTGCTGCATCCTTAAAGTAATACTATACGCATTACCGCAGGTATTCAACTAAAGGTTGAGTGTTACCTATAGGCTAACTTTTTCTCGATCTCCCCGCAATCCCTTGCTGTATCTGGCTTTCTTGAAATAGCCGACTAAAGAGACCCTATATCCTAACTGCTTAGTTTGAGCTGCATATCGCCTGGCTGATACCCCCCCGCCCCTGCGGCTGGATCGCGATACCCCCACCATATGTAAACCGGCAGGTCGCAAATATCCTGATGGTGATTGTACCTCTGGCGCATGGTCTGAGGTGTTAGGCAGATGTTCTCCCCCTTCACGATTTACCGCCGATCTTTTCAAAATATCTGCCGGTGTGGCGATCGATATGCTGGCTGTTGTACGGTCTGTTTTAAGTATACTTCAAGAGGCACCGATTTATTGAACCAGTCAGGCCGGGGAAAACACTTATTGAACCACTCTTAATAGACTGTTATTATTGAACCACTAAAAACAGACTATTAAGGAACACCGCTATGACATCACGTGTTTACGCCTACCTCAGAGCCTCTACTAAAGAGCAGGACGCATCACGCGCCAGAGAGCAGCTTGATGAGTTTGCTAATTCTAAGGGTATGACCATTGCCACCTATTTCACAGAGAACGAGTCGGGAGCGTCATTGCAGCGTCCTGAGTTGTTCCGGCTGCTGGATATCGCACAAAAGGGTGACGTATTGCTGGTGGAGCAGGTAGACCGCCTGTCGCGTTTAAGCGGTGATGACTGGAACAAATTACGGGCATTGATCAATAAGAAGGGTGTAAGAGTGGTTGCTTTAGACTTGCCAACCAGCCACCAACTTATTCAGCCGGGTGATGAGTTCACCAGCAGAATGCTTGAGGCGCTGAATGGGATGATGTTGGATATGCTCGCTGCTATTGCACGTAAGGACTACACCGACCGTAAACGCCGTCAGTCTCAGGGGATCAGCAAGGCAAAGGCGGCTGGTAAATTCAAAGGTCGCCCGGAAGATGCCGAGCGCAACGAGAAGATCGGTAAGTTGCTGAAAGCGGGTATGTCGTACACCGACATCATGGGAACGGTGAACTGTTCCCGTGCGACGGTTGCCAAAGTGAGCAAGAGTCTGAAAGAGACCGGCATCACGGGCTAACTCGCCTTCCACAATCCAAAGTGCCGACCTGAGACGGTCAAACGTATTGAGATCCTCGTCGGTGTGCGGGGGTTATTTTTTATTAAATAACAAGCAATTAAATAGATTTAATCTGGGAAAACCGGCGGCGTGTGGATCGCTGTGGGCGTTGCTGTGCCTGCCGGCGACAAATTTGTCATGGGAAATGACACTGATATTTTTCGTGTGCAGTTAATGGATGGCCCGGTGGAGACGAACCCGGTTAAGCGGCGGTCAGTATTTTCAACTTTGATGCTGAAAACATACGCTGCCCATCTCCAGTGGAGTATTTCCCTCGCGCCTTGGCGAGGTAAGAGACACGCTCAACCAGTTCCATCAGCGATGAGTGATCCTCCCGGTTGATAGTGTATGAGTCATCACACAGGTGGACGCGTCCACCTTGGGCTGTTAGTTCACTCCAGAGCATGCTTATCAGCCCGTATACGCCCTCGTTGCCGAATCCGGCAACTCTGACCTGAAAGCGGGGCAAGGCGATCCAACAATGGTAGTGGACTTGCTTGGCTTTCTCTTTTTCCCTTACCCAGCCATATGCAAATTTCTTGATCGGCTGTCCATTCCAGCGCTTGGCGGTGAACTTGCCACGCAACCTGGTAAACAGGTCGCTGATTAACTTGTTGCTCTCTGATATGGGCATTCCTGCCGGGACTGAGAGGTCGAACCGGAAGGCGAATATTTTGCTGTAATGGGACTGCATCGCGCAGAGCTGGGTAATGAAGGTGTCCATTATCTCCTGACGGATTGGCGAGTAGCGCTTGCTGTCAGGTTTGAAATTCAGGTTGTATTCTTTGTCGTTGAAGGTGTAGCTATCAGAGTGGATCAGGTGGTATCTGCCGTTATCGTAATGGCTGGTTACTGCATGAGTCAATGTTCCTCCAGTTGATGGTTGGTATGTACAGGTATTAATAAGAACCAGTACGTCTACTGCGTTAGTAAAGTCGCCCTATGCCGCGCCACTGCTGATGCGGAGATGCAATTATTGCCAGCTTTTTTACTCAGAAAAGTTTCGGCTGGACGGGGATGGATTTGTAGCGATCCGGGTTGGCCTCTTTGATTTTGCGAGCGGCGGCAATAGCTCGCTCCAGTGCGTCAGGATCGATGTAAGCGGGGCACGGTGGCCCCTTTTTAGTGACGGTCATACTGTCGCTCCGGTCAGCAGCATATTGCGGAGACGCTGGCGCATAGCGTCCCGTTCTGCTACGGCGGCTTCCTCTGCAAGGCGCTGTGCCTCGTTAGCGGCGTCCTGAACCAGTTTGTCTACCTCACGCTCCATCGCGGCGGCGAGTTCGTTGTGGTAGCTCTCCTCGACTTTTCGTTTCAGGTCGGTGATCTCCTGCTCCACCAGCGACTCCGGCTTGCGGAGCGTGATCGACATATTCCCCGTACCGGCGAGATAGACCGATTGAGGGATGCCGATATCGTACCGCCACCCTGCCAATATCCTCTCCTGGAGTTGCTGGATTGCCAGCGGCGCGGCGGCGTTGAAACGCTGTGTGGTGCTTGTAGCTGTGTACCGTTGAACGGCGGTATCTATACGCGCGGCTAATACGGCGGCGTCGGGTTTGAACCGGTCGGCGGCTTCGCTCAGGAATGCCTGTAAATCGCTCTCAGCGGCTCTATGAGCCTGTCTTTTTGTAGTCATAGTTGTCTCCGTAATCGGTGAATAAAGGCCGTAACAGGCCGCTGGCGCTCTCTGATGAGCGTCATTTGGTGTGACCGTTAGGCTCGGTCATCTCGTCGGTGTTTGTGTATCAGGCTGTCAGGAATATTCGCCGTAAAAGCTCTGGCCACACGCCGGGCAATGTTGCGGCCTGTCCGGTGTGAACCGGAACCATCGGGTGATGTCTCCGCGCCCGAAAGTCACGCCGGCGAGGCGATTAATTTCGAGTGTGGTGAGCGTCCTGTACGCAGTCGATAAAGGCAAATCAATGCAATGGCTGACTGCTCCGGCTGGCAGCGGCACATCTGTGATATTCAAAAGGTGCAGGATGTTGATTCTTGGGGTCGTGGCACGTAGGCCGGTATCATTCAGGATCGCCGCGAGGGTCGCGCGTTCCGTATCGGTCGGGGCTGCAAACGTTGGCAGCGTGGGCGTTGAGGTCAATATTTCTCCTGTTTTGTGTGTTTTTCTGGTCTCCGGTTATTTTATCACGAAACCCTACATTTGGGAATGATTATCATTACTTTTTATTGATTTGTTTTTGTGTATACTACCCAGATTAAACACATGAATTTTTATGGCGGGTATACAGTGAGTAAACAGGGTCAGAATTTACTCAATCTTACACAGGCTGCTGAGGCGGTAGGTATCACGAGAAAGACGCTCTATTCCCATATTGATAAGGGTTTGGTGAGTGCTACCAGCTGGAACGGTAAACGATATATCGATGTATCTGAGCTAATCAGGCATTACGGATCTGTATCCCTTCCTGAGGAAAAAGTAAACGCAGTTACACGGTCACAAACTAAACATGATGGCGATACAATGTTGGCTATGCAGCGGGAGTTGGTAGAGTTGCGCAAGCTGATCGAGAAACAGCAATTGTTGCTTGAGGATAAACAGGAGGCCGACCGGCTTCGGGAACAGATGACCGGGTTGCAAAATGAGCGTGACGCAGCATCCTTGGAGCTGGAAAAAGTGAAAGCGGAGCTTGAGGCGGAGAGGAAGAAGGGGTTCTTTGGTAGGTTATTTTTCATTGAAATGAAGGCTGTGATCAATGTGAAGAATCACAGCCACTATGTTATTGATTGACACCAATGCTTACGCTATTTTCGTCAATTAAAAATTCCAATTTTACAACCTGAGATTGTAGATCCAGTCATGATTGTTCCACCAATGGTTAACTGATTGTGATTGGTGTCGAATAGTGCAGGAGCATTCCCACGATAACTTATTAGCTTTCCATCTGGAACATATAGCTCTGCTTCTGTCTTTAGCGCAGCAGCATCTTTCCTTCGTAGTTCAAAAACTTCTTTTCCGTTTATTAAACAAACTGTTACTTTGTCTTCGTGCCGAAGTTGTACTCCTGCTTTTTTTTCCCTCTTCTGTGCTATATAGCTGTGATCCTTTCACTTTTGCTAAATAGGTTCCATCGCTGTGATAGATTGGGATGTTTGTAGTAAACCCTGCATCAATTGAATGCTCAATGCTAATTAATGGGGTTTCTTTATATTGGAGTATTACTGGTACATTTATAAAAAAATTAGAACCAAGCTCTATTTTTGGGCTTTGAGTAAATATAAGTTTATCTGGCTGTGTAGTCATTCCAATGTCCTTTTTGTTTTATTAATTGCACTTCTTGTACAATTGTAAGCCATTTTTTAAACCTTGAGATCAATCTTTTAGCATAGTAAGCTGACTTCCATACGAAAAAACCACCCGGCAAGGTGGTTTTTCGAAGGTTCTCAGAGTTGGCGCTCTTTGAACCTGGTAACGTGTTCGGGGGAACGACGTCACCAAAACTGTATCTCAAGTCTACTTGCGCTTAGCGCAATCTGCAAGACCTACCTTCCCCTGATTACTCGTTACCGTATTGGCTGTTGCCATTAGCGGCGTTTTGCCGTGTCCGCTGGGGTTGGAATCGTGAGAATAGTTACCCAGCAGGCGCAACGGTCGGACTGAACGGGGAGTTCGTGCAAACAGTCCAGCTTGGAGCGAACCGCCTAAAAACGAGCAGTGCCAGCGTAGGGAAGCTGAGAGTTAGCGCCCCCAAAGTAGAAAGAGCGGCAAGGCTGGCTGCAAACGTCAAGGCGGGAACACAGGAGCGCACGAGGGAGCGACTCATCGGAAACGGTGGGGATCTTTAAGCTGTGTCGGGTTTCGCCACTCTTGATTTGAGCGTCTAAATTGTGATGCTCGTCAGGAGGGGCGAAGCCTTCTGTAAAAGCCCTGGCGCATCTCTTTTCTCGCGCTCCGTCCGCTTGTCTCTTCTCTGGTAGAATATGCGGATTCTTCCATCCGGGTATCGAGGTTTTTTCGTGAACATTGATGAAGTTGCTAAGTGGCGTCCTTTTACGGATCCGGATGGCAACATATGGGATTTGTCATTTCTTGATGCACATGAGGTTACTTATACTCATTGCGCTCCCGATAAACCTGATATCGTGTACAAGTTCACTGTTTCTTACTCGTTCCATTGTTTTTGCAAGGATTATCCCGAACAGACTGAGGAAGAAAAATTATCGTTGATGTATGACGCAGGCAAAGACGCGAGGCCATTTTGTAAGATCCGATATGCTCTTGCTCGAGACAAGCTGAGAGCCATCATTGAAGGATTGGGTAACGCGAGGGTTATCCATGCTGGCTATGGTAGTTATGCTGTTGTAGAGATTACAGTGAATGAAGGTGAAAGTGAGTTCTACTTTGTGCCTTTCAAGGTATATCGTGAGCGTAAAAAACTGCGCCTTCATGTGACCAGTGCTTATCCTGTCAATGAGCGACCGTCAGGTAAACCAGTTAGCTTTTTCAAGATAGCTCACAATCTTTTACGCGGGCGGCCATTACCTAAACCCCAGATGTAACAAAGCCCGCTTAGTCGCGGGCTTCGCCAGAAATTTCTTCTGGTATTCAGAACACCTTTACCGGGCTTGGCCTCGACCAACATTGCTGTTGGTAGTGGGATGTCTGGTATAACCAGTCTGCTGCATCCTTAAAGTAATACTATACGCATTACCGCAGGTATTCAACTAAAGGTTGAGTGTTACCTATAGGCTAACTTTTCTCGATCTCCCCGCAATCCCTTGCTGTATCTGGCTTTCTTGAAATAGCCGACTAAAGAGACCCTATATCCTAACTGCTTAGTTTGAGCTGCATATCGCCTGGCTGATACCCCCCCGCCCCTGCGGCTGGATCGCGATACCCCCACCATATGTAAACCGGCAGGTCGCAAATATCCTGATGGTGATTGTACCTCTGGCGCATGGTCTGAGGTGTTAGGCAGATGTTCTCCCCCTTCACGATTTACCGCCGATCTTTTTCAAAAATATCTGCCGGTGTGGCGATCGATATGCTGGCTGTTGTACGGTCTGTTTTAAGTATACTTCAAGAGGCACCGATTTATTGAACCAGTCAGGCCGGGGAAAACACTTATTGAACCACTCTTAATAGACTGTTATTATTGAACCACTAAAAACAGACTATTAAGGAACACCGCTATGACATCACGTGTTTACGCCTACCTCAGAGCCTCTACTAAAGAGCAGGACGCATCACGCGCCAGAGAGCAGCTTGATGAGTTTGCTAATTCTAAGGGTATGACCATTGCCACCTATTTCACAGAGAACGAGTCGGGAGCGTCATTGCAGCGTCCTGAGTTGTTCCGGCTGCTGGATATCGCACAAAAAGGGTGACGTATTGCTGGTGGAGCAGGTAGACCGCCTGTCGCGTTTAAGCGGTGATGACTGGAACAAATTACGGGCATTGATCAATAAGAAGGGTGTAAG